>NZ_AP012546.1 GCF_000829055.1 Lacticaseibacillus casei DSM 20011 = JCM 1134 = ATCC 393 | reverse complement strand
GTAAAAATTCCTTCCTTTTGAGAGACGATTTATTCATTATACCCTCTCTTAAAAGTTGGATTGAAGTCAATATTTGAGACAGATTTTAAGAGACATTCAGAACCGCGTTTACCTTCCACAGCTCAAATAAATCATTAATTGCGATTAATAACTTATTTGAACCCTGGAAAGCATTAAGTCAGGCGGCCATTTGGCTCGTAAGTGTTGCAATTTCAACTTGTAAGGGGGTCTGGTAGCCCAGTGAACTATGAATTCTCTTCCTATTGTAAAAAGCATGCACATATTCAAAAAGGACGGCAGCGGCAGTTTCATAATCTTCAAAGACCGGCACTGGATAAACACATTCCTTTTTGAGGGAAGCGTGAAAGGATTCCATTGGCGCATTATCATACGGACAACCCTTACGGCTGTATGAGTGGCGGATATGTAGCTCAGTTAAACGTTGATTGTAATCATCGCTGGTATACTGTGATCCTAAATCCGTATGGATAATCAGGTCCCCAGTAATGGTTCGATTTTTAACCGCGCTTTCAAGGGTCTTTAAGACTAAATCAGTATCCATCTTTTTTGAGAACGAATAGCCGATAATCCGTCGTGAGTGCAGGTCCATGATGGTTGATAAGTAACACTAGCCATTACGCTTCGTTTGAATATAGGTCATATCAGCGGTCCATTTTTGATTTAAACCAGTGGTCGAGAAATCCTGCTTAAGCAAGTTGGGACGCTGTTCAACCTTGGTTTTGGAAGCCGAAGCCGCTTTCCACTTATTGACGGTAACGGAGTGGATATCCAGTTCCTTCATGAGCCGGGAAATCCGTCGTGGACTGCACCGAAGCTGCAGTGGTTGAAGTTCCAGATTCAATTCATGGTGGATCTTCATAACACCGTATCGCTGCTTAAATTCCGCAAAGATCCGCAGAATCCGTTGTTTCAAGCCCGCATCTTCGGCCCGGCGTTTTGAAGGTTTGGGGGATCGATAACGATAATACTGAGCTCTGGAAACACCGAGGATTCGGCACATCTTGGTTACCTGGTGGTGATGGCTTTCTTGGTGAATGTAATCAAAGATATTGGTTACTTCTGCGCAAGAAAGCCTAGGGCTTTTTTTAGGATTTCGTTCTCCTCAGACAGCGAAGCCAGTCGCTTTTCCATCGCTTTGATTTCGTCTGGCGATTTACCGGATTGAGTTTTGGCCTGGCCCTGGATCCACTTATGAACTGTTGAATAGCCAATGCCATATTCTCTGGCCATTTGGGCAGCTGATTCGCCTTGCTTATATAGGTTGATAATGTTTTGTTTGAATTCTTTGTCGTAACGACTTGTCAT
>NZ_AP012545.1 GCF_000829055.1 Lacticaseibacillus casei DSM 20011 = JCM 1134 = ATCC 393 | reverse complement strand
CGCGCACCCTTGCCATCGATCCCGAACGGGGTTAAAATGACAACAACTTGATAACTATATTTGTGGGCGCTACCGATTGCAGTCGGTGGTGTTTTTTTGTGTCTTCATTCACATATTAGTATCTGGGAATCAGCGCTATAACGCAATAGTCTAGGGATTCCTGTATTATCGAATACATGTATTCTCGGTGACGCAGAATACAATACTACAAGTATTAATGTATTCTGGAATACTTTAATACAAAACTGAATACGCACCGAAACCGTCAAATAGGGATTCTGGTTTCCAACAATATTTTTCGCTGATGTCCTCAGATAATGTATTATTGTATTACAGAATACATGTATTACAGAATACAGTTTGAACTCAAGCGCCCAAGTAACAGCGGTCATGGTATAATCTCCTTGGATGTATTACAGAATACAAAAACGGAGGTAATAACCAAATGACTGCTACCGTCTTATCCTTTGCGAACTTCAAGGGCGGCGTCGGCAAGACATCAACCACAGCACTCGTGGCTTGGAGCCTCACCAAAGCCGGGCACAAAGTCTGCATGATTGACTTCGACCCGCAAGCCAACCTGACTGCGCTGATGATCAAAACCTACGCGAGCCTGCACAATGACATGCCGGCAACCATCAAAACTTCACTGATGACTGCCATCACCGAGGACAAGCCGCTCAAAGACATCATGATTTCCATCAGCGACAACCTCGACTTGGTACCGAACGCCGTCGACTTTTCCATCTATGGTAACTTTCTTACATCAAAGTATCCAACGGAAAAAGAGCAGGTGACCTCGTTCCGGCCCTACGTTGACGCGCTGCGCGACGCTTACGACTTCATCTTCATCGACGTGCCGCCAACCCTGCAGCCATCCAACGACACCGCGTTTTACGCCTGCGATCAGCTGATTGTTGTGCTGCAAACCCAAGAACGCGCGTTAACTGGGGCTGAACAGTTCGTGAAGTACATGCAATCCTTCATGATTGACCGCTACAACGCGCCACTCGATATTCTCGGCATCTTGCCAGTCCTAACCGAACGTCGGGCGCCCGTCGACGAAGCCGTGCTACAGGCTGCCATCGATGAATTTGGCACCGAGAACATCTTCAAACACCACATCCTCATTCAGTCGCGCATCAAACGCTACGACATGACGGGCATCACCGACAACCCGAAGGACATGTGGGACAAGAAGGTGCACAACGCCTACAAAGCTGTCGCCGAGGAAATGATTCAGCGTCTGGAGGCGAATTAGTCATGGGAATGCTTGAAAAAAAGCCGGCTCAAAAGAACGGCAAATCACTCTTGCGCCACACGCCAGGCGGGGTCGAGGTCGAAAACCAGGTCGACCGCGAATCTATCATCCAAAGCGTCAAGGAAACAGCAGCCCCGAAAAAGAAGCCATCCGAAAAAACGACCTCCATTCGCATCTCGGTAACGACTCGCAACGCCCTGAATTCGCTGGTGACACTCGGTGAAGCTGACACGGTGAACACACTTCTGGACCAGCTCATCACCCAAAAACTGGAATCACTGCGCCCAGATCAGAAACGCACCTACGACATCATCAATGGCGTCGCGACCAAGCGCGACAAGGATTAGCAACCGTACTCCGTAAATGTATTATTGTATTCTAGTATTATTGTATTCTGTAATACACAAGCCCCAGAGTATACACCGCTACCACCCAAGGAGGAGACAGATGGCATCAACGGTAAAATCGATTGGGAAGTCAACACTTTTTCGGACAGTTTGCTAAGCGACTTTTTGTGAAGCTTGATCATACAAGGAAAGCCATGCTACTGGTGCAAGATAGTCTAAGCGTGCTTGTACCCTTACGCGGTTGTAAAAGGTCTCGATGTAAGCGAAGACTTGCGCTCTCAGATCATTGATATCTTTAAATTGTATCTGATAAATGAGCTCTTTCTTCATGATGGCAAAGAAGCTTTCGCTCCAAGCTTTATCACCCGGTTTTCCCAATGCTGAGAAGCTACGTTGCCAATGATATTGGTTGACCAACTTTGTCACTGCTTTGGCCGTGTATTGGCTACCACGGTCACTATGAAAAATACACGTTTCTGGCAAAGCCCACCTTTGGTGGGCTTGTTTAAGTGTCGCTAAGACTAAATCCGTGTCCATATGATTGGATATTTGATGAGCTAACACTAGGTTGCTGGTCAAATCCCTTATTTGGCAAATGTAAGCTTTTCCTTCTGATGTTGTCGTCTGTGTAATGTCACTTGATAAGGCTTCAAACGGCTTAAAAGATTGGTGTTTCACTAGATTGGGATAATCACCTTGACGAGCAAGGCGGCTATCGGTCAAACTCTTCGGATGACGACAACGTAGCGTTGAATACAGACCGGCATCAGCCATCAGACGGGCAACTCGTTGATACGTCTAACAAACGCGCCCACCTTACCACAGAAACAGAGGTTTCCCTCAACATAAAAGCATACTTATCGCTGGGGGTTACTTCTGGAGACTGGCAAAGTAGGCGGCGGCTTTTTTTAACATATCACGCTCCAATGCTAATTCGGCATTTTCACGTTTTAAGGCACGGTTCTCAGCTTCTAAAGAAGCAAACGGCGTTTGCTTTCCATCTTCGGTATATAGCTTCCGCCAACAATACAGGGCACTTTCAGGAACACCAAGTTCGGAGGCAATGATTTTAACTGGTTTGGAAGAGTTAAAACTCAAACGTACCGCATTTTTCTTAAAATCTTGGTCGTAGCGATTGCGTGAATAGGTCATTTTGAGGACTCCTTTCGGATAAATCAATTCTCTTATGTTTCTGTCCGAAATTCTAGTACAGACCCACATTAATTTGTACAAGCTTGGATACTATAAATATGTGGAAAAATATGGGAACCCGTATGAGTGATGGTTCTTTAGGGTGTATCCGTTCGGACGGACTTTCCTGAATTGACAATCAGCCCAAGCGTGTGGGGATACCCTAATTTGGAGAAAAACGTTTGTTTTTATGGTACCAAGTGGTACCATAAAGCTAGAGGTGATTTTTATGACTAGCCAAGTACATTTCAGAATGAGCGAAAAAGAAAAAAAGGACTTCGAGATTGTCCTAAGTCGTGTGGGATTAACTCCGGGAGAAGCCTTTCGTATCTTTGCCAAGAAATCCATTGAAGCCGGAGGAATTCCCTTTGAGGTCTCTCAGCCAAACACACGTTTAAAAAAGGCTATTAGGAGTCAAGATTACGTTGAATTTAACGATCCTGAGGAAGGGCTGGATTGGTTAAATGAATAAGTTTATTTATAAACCTGCCTTTGAACGTCAATTTAAAAAACATTACAAGACGATTTTAAAAGGGGGACGCTATAAGAAAGAAGATTTTGAGGCTGTTTATCATAAACTATTACGAGATGAACCGTTAGATCCACATTATAATGATCACGCTTTGGTTAATCGTAAACCAGAGCGTGATTTACATATCAAGCCGGATTGGTTATTAATTTACAAATATGATGGTGAGTTTTTGCGCTTTATCGATACGGGTTCGCATTCAGATCTTTTTAACTGAATTTGCATTTGAATCATTGCCAACGTAAAACCTGCATAGTTCAACATTAGCATCACATTAGGGTGTGATCTTTTGGGCCGACTTCATAATAAACTTTTTTAATAAAGACTCCTATGCTGGAATTACGAACAAAAATTTATGCGATCATTACAGCATAGGAACTTAAATAAATAAAAGTTCAAGGAAAGGCTGTTATCCATAAGCTAAATACATCAGATAGGCTACATATCTATACTTTACAAAGACTGTCATGGGAGATGGTAGCATGAATGAGAATCATAAGGAGAGACTGTGGCTGACATCCTTTTTGGCTGCAATTGTTGCAACAATTGCTTTTTCGGTTTATATCACTGAGTATCAATATGGTGGTGATTCTTACTACATGAAGATTGATAGTCAGCCTATTATTTCAAACGTTGAAGTACCTGTTGGAATATCGATTCAAGGATACACTTACGAAGGAGCTGCTAAGAACGCACAGGGAAAAATAAAGAATCTCAAGTTAAAAACAGATGAGCACGATATAGGCCCGTTTAAATCTGGGCAAATCATTAAAATCACTGTTAATAAAACATATGGAATCGTTGATTACCAAAGAGTGACTAAAAAAGAGACACCACTAAGAGCACAATAGGGTGTACCCTATTGTAACTAAAGAGAGAAGGGAGTATTATTAGTTACATATAAGTGACCCGGAGGCGACCTGAAATTGGCTAAAATCGGTTATGCGCGTGTTAGTACGCGTGATCAAAATCTGGCGCGTCAAATAGAACAACTACATGATGCTGGTGTTAATAAAATCTTTCAAGAGAAGCTTTCGGGTAAAAATGCCGATCGTCCTCAACTGAAAGCAATGTTAGACTATATTCGTGATGATGATGAAGTAGTGGTACTGAGCCTTGATCGACTTGGTCGCAATTCTCATGATTTGACTAACATCATCGAAACCATTCGGCATCGTGGAGCTCAATTGAATGTTCTAAATCTGCCTAGCTTTGCAAGTATTGAAGATCCTAACCTTCGTAACTTGATTACGACAATTATTGTCGAACTATATAAGTATATTGCTCAAGAAGAGCGCGAAACTATTAAGATACGGCAACAACAAGGCATCGAAATTGCCAAACGCCAGGGCAAATATAAGGGTAAAATTCGCGAGTATGGGCCTCATTCACCTAATCGTCAAAAACGCTATATTTATAAAGAAGCCTGTCGCCTTTTAAATAGGAAGAAAGACGGAGATAAAACTTTGACCAAGCGACAAATTGCTCGCATGTTAGGTATTGCACCAGTAACCTTATATCGCATCGAAAAGTATCAGGCAGAAGATCTAGCAAACGTTCCCCCTAGTGAGAGGTAAACATCATGATAGATTTAAGGGGCAAACGAATTCTCTTTACCGGCCGTTTGCGATCTTTTCGTCGTTTGCAGGCACAACAGTTAGCAACTATTCTAGGAGCAAAACCTGTCAACGGGATTGACAAAAATGTCGATATCCTTGTGGTTGGTATTATTAGCAAACCCTATGATCAACTACTTACCACTCAAAAGTTAACGTATGCTAGAACCTATGGCATTCCAAAGATTGACGAATTAGCCTTTATTTCATGGTGCCAATGGCGATTAGATCAATTGAAAGCAACTCTTTAAGTACCTTCTTATCAAACGGGGGGATTAGTATGCAAAAGCGTATCGATTTGGCTAATCAAACGTTTGGACGACTCACAGTCATTAGTTTTTTTGGAAGCAGTTCTAATGGAAACGCGCTTTGGCTCTGTCAATGTCAATGTGGAAATAAATGTATTGTTGACAGTCAACGACTTCAAAAAGGATTCACTCGCAGTTGTGGGTGTTTGCGATCAGAAATAAGCAGATCAAACATAAAAGCTAATAACCAGACTAAAAAATACATGGGCAATCCCAAGAATTTTCAACTAATTAATCTTCATAAAATCCCTTTCCCTCTTTTTAATGTCCTCATGGTAACGCGGCTTAGTTGCGAACAGGTAACAGAAGCGTAGCGTTTTGGTAACTTTTTTAATAACTTGAGAAAAATGGTGTGAAATGTTACCAGTCGCCTCATGTCTGACTTACGGAAAATTAGTAGAATCAATCGCAAGTTAATGGGGAATATGGTACATTAAATCCAGCAAAAATTAATATCTGAAGGAGCTGAAGCAAGCATTGTTACACTTTTTGGGTCAATTGTACGGACCGTTCTTTGATCTCCATAATTGGGAAACCGTGATTACCTCAGGCGACGATTGGCTGATTATCTTTTCATTGGTCTTAATTGAGTGCCTTTTGTCAGTTGATAATGCCGTGGTTCTAGCCGCGCAAACGCAGTCACTACCTACTCGTGAACAGCAGGAAAAGTCATTGTTTTATGGTATTTGGGGGGCTTACTTTTTCCGGTTTGTTATCATTGGATTGGGAACGTATTTGATTCATTTCTGGGAAATTAAAGTCATTGGTGCATTATACCTATTGTACTTGGTCTTTCAATTGGGAAGTCAACACTTTTTCGGACAGTTTGCTAAGCGACTTTTTGTGAAGCTTGGTCATACAAGGAAAGCCATGTTACTGGTGCAAGATAGTCTAAGCGTGCTTGTACCCTTACGCGGTTGTAAAAGGTCTCGATGTAAGCGAAGACTTGCGCTCTCAGATCATTGATATCTTTAAATTGTATCTGATAAATGAGCTCTTTCTTCATGCTGGCAAAGAAGCTTTCGCTCCAAGCGTTATCACCCGGTTTTCCCAATGCTGAGAAGCTACGTTGCCAATGATATTGGTTGACCAACTTTGTCACTGCTTTGGCCGTGTATTGGCTACCACGGTCACTATGAAAAATACACGTTTCTGGCAAAGCCCACCTTTGGTGGGCTTGTTTAAGTGTCGCTAAGACTAAATCCGTGTCCATATGATTGGATATTTGATGAGCTAACACTAGGTTGCTGTTCAAATCCCTTATTTGGCAAATGTAAGCTTTTCCTTCTGATGTTGTCGTCTGTGTAATGTCACTTGATAAGGCTTCAAACGGCTTAAAAGATTGGTGTTTCACTAGATTGGGATAATCACCTTGACGAGCAAGGCGGCTATCGGTCAAACTCTTCGGATGACGACAACGTAGCGTTGAATACAGACCGGCATCAGCCATCAGACGGGCAACTCGGTGATAGGAAGCTTTATTACCATTTTTACGCAATAAACCGCAGATGCGTTTGGGCCCGTAAGTGCCCTGTCCTTGATCAAAAAAGTGTTTGATTCGTTGACGATATTGCCTTTCTTTGGCGTTTCGCTTTGGCAAAGCTCTCCGCCAAGCATAATAACCACTCGTTGATACGTCTAACAAACGCGCCCACCTTACCACAGAAACAGAGGTTTCCCTCAACATAAAAGCATACTTATCGCTGGGGGTTACTTCTGGAGACTGGCAAAGTAGGCGGCGGCTTTTTTTAACATATCACGCTCCAATGCTAATTCGGCATTTTCACGTTTTAAGGCACGGTTCTCAGCTTCTAAAGAAGCAAACGGCGTTTGCTTTCCATCTTCGGTATATAGTGGATTGAAGTCAATATTTGAGACAGATTTTAAGAGACATTCAGAACCGCGTTTACCTTCCACAGCTCAAATAAATCATTAATTGCGATTAATAACTTATTTGAACCCTGGAAAGCATTAAGTCAGGCGGCCATTTGGCTCGTAAGTGTTGCAATTTCAACTTGTAAGGGGGTCTGGTAGCCCAGTGAACTATGAATTCTCTTCCTATTGTAAAAAGCATGCACATATTCAAAAAGGACGGCAGCGGCAGTTTCATAATCTTCAAAGACCGGCACTGGATAAACACATTCCTTTTTGAGGGAAGCGTGAAAGGATTCCATTGGCGCATTATCATACGGACAACCCTTACGGCTGTATGAGTGGCGGATATGTAGCTCAGTTAAACGTTGATTGTAATCATCGCTGGTATACTGTGATCCTAAATCCGTATGGATAATCAGGTCCCCAGTAATGGTTCGATTTTTAACCGCGCTTTCAAGGGTCTTTAAGACTAAATCAGTATCCATCTTTTTTGAGAACGAATAGCCGATAATCCGTCGTGAGTGCAGGTCCATGATGGTTGATAAGTAACACTAGCCATTACGCTTCGTTTGAATATAGGTCATATCAGCGGTCCATTTTTGATTTAAACCAGTGGTCGAGAAATCCTGCTTAAGCAAGTTGGGACGCTGTTCAACCTTGGTTTTGGAAGCCGAAGCCGCTTTCCACTTATTGACGGTAACGGAGTGGATATCCAGTTCCTTCATGAGCCGGGAAATCCGTCGTGGACTGCACCGAAGCTGCAGTGGTTGAAGTTCCAGATTCAATTCATGGTGGATCTTCATAACACCGTATCGCTGCTTAAATTCCGCAAAGATCCGCAGAATCCGTTGTTTCAAGCCCGCATCTTCGGCCCGGCGTTTTGAAGGTTTGGGGGATCGATAACGATAATACTGAGCTCTGGAAACACCGAGGATTCGGCACATCTTGGTTACCTGGTGGTGATGGCTTTCTTGGTGAATGTAATCAAAGATATTGGTTACTTCTGCGCAAGAAAGCCTAGGGCTTTTTTTAGGATTTCGTTCTCCTCAGACAGCGAAGCCAGTCGCTTTTCCATCGCTTTGATTTCGTCTGGCGATTTACCGGATTGAGTTTTGGCCTGGCCCTGGATCCACTTATGAACTGTTGAATAGCCAATGCCATATTCTCTGGCCATTTGGGCAGCTGATTCGCCTTGCTTATATAGGTTGATAATGTTTTGTTTGAATTCTTTGTCGTAACGACTTGTCATGTAAAAATTCCTTCCTTTTGAGAGACGATTTATTCATTATACCCTCTCTTAAAAGTTGTCTCAGGAATCAGCTTACATCCACCTGAGCTAACATATTTTGTGACAGATTCATAAAATTTCCCAGCAATTTATCATTTTATTTCTTAAAAATCCTTGACACTTCCACTGGGATTATGTATATTTATGGCAACAAAAAATTTCGGAGGTGTCACTATGACTCAATCAATGTTTAATGCGATTAATTGTTGCTGTCGAACAACGCTTTTTTGGCGATGTTCGGCCTGTTAGCATTGACATTTTTTGAGGAATAATGACCTTAAAGAAGTTCAATGTCCACTTGGCTGGAATTGAACTAAGGGCGCGAGAATTCTGATTTTTCAGAGTTTCGCGCCCTTTTTCTATTCACTGCAGCCAACCGGCCATTTAACATCGCCAAAGATCATCTTTCCTGAATCGCAGTCTAACAGTTAAAACAACTATTCAGAAAGGATCTTACCATGCTTATTCAATCCGTTTCCCAACTCATTGGCCATACCCCGATGATCGACCTACAAATTAACGTTCCTCACCACAGTCACATTTACGCCAAACTTGAAATGTTTAATCCCGGCGGCAGCATCAAGGACCGCTTGGGTCAGTACATGATTCAAGACGCCATCGACCACGGTAAAGTGACTGAAGGAAAAACCACCATTATTGAACCCACCGCCGGCAATACCGGCATTGGGGTGACCCTGGCCGCCCAACAGCACCGCTTGCCAACTATCCTCGTCGTCCCTGAAAAGTTTAGTTTTGAAAAACAACAGCTGATGAAGGCTCTCGGGGCGACTCTCATCAACACGCCGAGCGACCAAGGAATCAAAGGCGCCATCCAAAAAGCGCGCGAGTTGGCAGCTAAGACCCCAAACAGTTTTGTGCCGATGCAGTTTGAAAATCCGGCTAATCCAGCGACTTATTACCACACCTTGGCGCCGGAGTTAGTAGCAGACGTCCCTGCTCAAATTAACGCGTTCGTTGCTGGCGCGGGCAGTGGCGGGACATTTGCCGGCATCGCCCGATATCTGAAAGAACAGAATTCAGCAACCCGGACCGTCGTCGTTGAACCCGAAGGCTCCATTCTAAATGGTGGCCCGGCTCATCCCCACAAAACGGAAGGGATTGGTGTCGAATTTATTCCGCCCTTCTTCAAAGACGTCCAAATTGATGAAACCCTCACCATTTCTGACAACGACGCGTTTGATCAGGTTAAACAAATGGCCAAAACACAAGGGCTCTTCATTGGCAGTTCCAGCGGGGCCGCGTTAGCAGCTAGTCTTAAAGTAGCCAATGAATTGCCAGAAAACAGTTCAATCGTCACGGTTTTTCCAGACAGCAGCGAGCGTTACATGAGTGAAAACATTTACAACTAATCAACTTAAATCTAACAACTAAAAAAGTGAGGTCAATGATTATGGAATTTGATACAAAATTAATTCACGGTGGCATCAGCGAAGACAAATACACAGGCGCAACATCAGTCCCAATCTATATGGCATCCACCTTTCATCAACAGAAGATTGGTGAAAACGAATACGAATATTCCCGTTCGGGTAACCCCACCCGGGAAGCGGTTGAAAAATTAATTGCCGATTTGGAAGACGGCACCGCTGGCTTTGCGTTTGCTTCCGGTTCGGCGGCCATCGATACGGTGTTCTCACTATTTTCTGCCGGCGATCATTTCGTCATTGGCAATGACGTCTACGGTGGGACTTTCCGCTTGATTGACGCGGTTTTAAAACGATTCGGCATGACGTTTACCGTCGTTGATACCCGCGACCTGCAAGCCGTTAAAGCCGCCATCACCCCCGCCACAAAGGCCATTTATTTGGAAACCCCGACCAATCCACTGCTGCGGGTAACCGATATCGCTGCCGTCGCTAAAATTGCTAAGGACCGTGGTATTTTAAGCATTATCGACAACACTTTCTCATCGCCATACGTTCAACGGCCCTTAGACCTTGGCGTGGATATCGTTTTGCACAGTGCTTCTAAGTACCTTGGTGGCCATAGTGATCTGGTTGCCGGCCTGGTAGTCACTAAGGATCAAGCCCTTGGCGAAAAAATTGGGTACCTGCAAAATGCCATCGGCGGCATCTTGGCACCCCAGGAGAGCTGGTTATTGCAACGGGGAATGAAGACCCTCTCACTTAGAATGCGGGCTCATTTGGCCAATGCGGAAGCAATCTTCAATTATTTGAAAAATCAGCCGCTGGTCAGCAAAATTTACTATCCTGGCGATCCTAACAATCCGGATTACGAAGTTGCTCAGAAACAGATGCACGGATTTGGCGCAATGATCTCGTTCGAATTACAAGCCGGTCTGGATCCCAAACAATTTGTCGAACAACCCCAAGTTATCACCCTGGCCGAAAGTCTGGGCGCTCTTGAAAGTCTCATCGAAATTCCAGCCTTGATGACTCACGGTTCAATCCCCCATGACATCCGGCTTAAAAACGGCATCAAGGACGAACTAATCCGCCTGTCAGTCGGCGTTGAGGATCAAAAAGACCTATTAGCCGACCTGGAACGTGGATTCGATCAACTAAAGGGGAGCCATCAAGATGTTTCAAACAGCAAGGTCCATTCTCAAGCGTGATCCGGCCGCTCATAGTCTGCTTCAGGTGATTCTAACGTATCCCGGGGTTCGGGCACTGTTCTGGTATCGGATTGCTCACTTCTTTGCCAGTCATCAACGATTCGTCATAGCTGGCTTAATTAGCCAACACGCCGCTAAAGTTACTGGAATTACAATTGCCCCCGAAGCAACCATCGGCAAACGCGTTTTCATCGATCACGGGGTGGGAACTGTTATTGGCGCAACCGCCATCATCGAAGACGACGTCACCATTCTTCATGGTGTGACATTTGGCACGCGGCGTATGACGGATAAGGGCCGGCGCCACCCTCACGTCAGAAAGGGTGCTTTCATTGGCGCCAATGCCCAGATACTGGGGCCAATCGAGATTGGGCCATACAGCAAGGTTGGCGCCGGTGCCGTTGTGCTGGTAAATGTTCCTAGCCATTTGACCGTCGTTGGCAATCCGGCTACGATTGCCCCACATCCGATTTCAAAAGTCGTTTCCGTTTCCTTTAATCATCAGGTAACAAGATCAAAATAAGGACGATAAAAGGTCATTGACAACCAAATTGCCAATGACCTTTTACATAGTTACTGAAACTTGAAAGCTAATAATCACGCCAAAGGCGTGTGGTTATTGGCTTTCAAGTTTCAGATACTGTTTAAGAACCTGTCTAGTATCTGCTGAATCTGGTAGAATTGTGGAAAACCGACTGAGGCGTTTGTCATGCCAGATTATCCAAGCAATATTTCTCGAGCGCAATTTGCGTTAATACAACCTGATTTAGAAAACCTCCGCAAGCATACAAGACCGCGTCGTTATGATCTTTATGACGTACTCAATGCCATCCTTTACTCGCTTACTACAGGGTGTCAATGGCGTGAATTACCGCACGATTTCCCGGAATGGCACACTGTCTACCGCTATTACGATATGTGGCGAGATAAACCAGACCCGACAGCTGATTCGCTATTAGAAAGGCTTTTAAAAAAACTGTTGCTTCCTATCGCTTTGCACAGGGCCGATCGGCCCGAACGTCGTTTGTGATTGTTGATGCTCAAAGTGTTAAAACCACTGATTTAACGAAAAATAGTGGCTACGATGGCGGCAAAAAGATTTCAGGGATTAAGCGTCATATGGCGGTTGATATTAATGGTTTACCACAAGCCATTCTCGTGACACGAGCTAATGTATCAGATCGTTCAGGTGCATTGCTATGCTTAGTTTGGCTAGCCAAAATTTAGAGCTGGTTCAGCATGTCATGGTTGATGGTGGCTACACTGGCAATGACTTTGCGGATCAGGTGAAGCTCATTTTGAATGCTAAGACGACGGTAGCTAAACGCAACGAGTTGCATATGTTCACGGTGTTACCTCAACGATGGATCGTTGAACGTTCATGGAGTTGGCTAGACAAATGTCGGCGACTTTGGAAAAACTGTGAACGTGCCCTTAACAGCAGTCTTCAAATGGTTGTATTGGCCTTCCTGGAGATAGTTCTTAAAAGATACTAGACAGGTTCTTAGGCTATCTTCCAAATTGTACAGCAGAACAAATTCCATTGGTTGCCAAGAAAACTGTCCCTCGCAGTAGTGCTCCAAAGGTTTTTTGGAATCATTTTGTGAATTTCGTTAATGAAAAACTCTAAAATTTTACTGACAGAAAACTTGTCAGAAAATTAACTCACAAAAAAAGCCGTCAATTTACTGATAGCTTTTTTTATTATCCTTTAGATTTTACAATTGCAAGTAAAATTGCACCTGTTACGAACAGAACAATCCCAATTCCAACATAAACCAATTCTTTTTTGGTTTTCTTTTCACCAAGGAAGAGAATTCCTCCAATAGTTGAAATGACAACACCTAATTGTGAGAATGAAAAGGCAATTGCGTTACCAGCAGCGCTTGCAGCCATAAGCATAAAGATATTACCTACACCAAACATTACTCCATTAATCATATTTTGATAAACATATTTTTCCATTTTAATTTTGAAACGACCCATCACAAGTGCTCCAAAGATCATTCCAACTGACATTGGCAAGATAATTGTCAGTGTATCAAAATGAACATTGAACCAAAGTACTGCTAAGTTATTAAAAAGAATAACATAGCTAACATATCCCAAAGTTGAGTAAGTTAAAGCAATCAATCCTTTAGTATAATTACGTCCTTCTTCAACAACTGCATTTTCTGGGTCACGTTTAGCTGAGAAATAGAACCCAACTATCAAAACAGCCATCGCAGTAAATCCGAGAATAAATTGAATTTGTTTTGTCCATTCGTGGAAAGCAAAGACCCCAAGCAATCCACCAATTACTAATTGACTTCCTGATGAAAGTGGACTCGCTACTGAAACACCCATGTATTTCATTGAATTAAACTGACCAAATTGTCCAATTGCCCAAAACAATCCACCAATAAATCCAATTAAGAAAATTTGCCATGTCAACGTTGGCATGCGGAATAAGAAAACAATAAGTGCAAAAACAAAAGCGCCCAAAGTCATTCCAAGTGTTTGTTGATTAGCATCACCACCAATTTTATTAGCCACAACTCCGATAGAACCCCAAGCAAAAATTGGAACAAGCGCGAAAAGAACTCCTTGCATGTTTATATTTACCTCTTTAAAATAATTTTTTACTTAAAAAATTAAGCATATCTCTATTTTACTTTTTTCAATTAACACTAAAATCGGTGGCGTATGAATTTGGTTAAGAGGTGCAT
Source organism: Lacticaseibacillus casei DSM 20011 = JCM 1134 = ATCC 393 (assembly GCF_000829055.1). NCBI lineage: Bacteria > Bacillati > Bacillota > Bacilli > Lactobacillales > Lactobacillaceae > Lacticaseibacillus > Lacticaseibacillus casei. The sequence goes on along the minus strand of NZ_AP012545.1, from coordinate 12,987 downwards.
AAGAAGTCACTTCCCAGTCCTTTTGTGGCAAACTAGAAGTCAACTTAATAACGGCATCTTTTTCTTCCATCCCCCCCTCATGACCGTAATAAATCACAATCGCAATTCTTCCACCTACAACTAACTGATTAGTCAAAGCATCTAGAGCAGTCAAAGTGGTATCAGCCTTTGTAACCACACTTTTATCAGTTTTTGGTAAATATCCAAGATTAAAAATAGCTGCTTTGATTGACTCTTTGACATATTCAGAAATCTTTTCATGACCAGACAAAATTAAATTTACTGACGGCTCTGTCAGTAAATTCGAGAGATTTTTTTAAATATTTGATTTTTTATTCCAGCATCATCTAAACGTTTTTCAGTTGCGTTTAGCGCATGCACCATCGCATCCACATCGGAATCAAAGAGTAAGGTACCATGATGAATTAGGTAGCCATTCTGATAGCGCTGCGCGTTACAGGATATTTTCTTACCCTCAATCACTAAATCATTGCGGCCAGTGGCTTCAGCTGGAATTCCCATATTGTGTAACGCTTTCACCACTGGCTTAACGAAGGTTGAAAAATCAACTGATCCTGAATTAGCAACTGGTAAAATCAAGGTAAAGCATAAATTGCCTAAATCATGGTAGACGGCCCCACCACCGGTTACTCGACGCATAACTGGTAACTGCTGCTCTTTCACATAATCTAAATTAACTTCTGCCCATGTATTTTGATTTTGCCCAACAATAATGGTTGGTGCGTTTTGCCAAAGTGCCACCACTGGCTCATCAGCATGTAGATTCTCCAGCAGCCAAGCATCCATGGCAATGTTCGTTGCTGGGTCAGCTCAAAAATAATTTACATACTTCATGATGCACTCCATCCCTTTGGGAAGTCAACACTTTTTCGGACAGTTTGCTAAGCGACTTTTTGTGAAGCTTGGTCATACAAGGAAAGCCATGTTACTGGTGCAAGATAGTCTAAGCGTGCTTGTACCCTTACGCGGTTGTAAAAGGTCTCGATGTAAGCGAAGACTTGCGCTCTCAGATCATTGATATCTTTAAATTGTATCTGATAAATGAGCTCTTTCTTCATGCTGGCAAAGAAGCTTTCGCTCCAAGCGTTATCACCCGGTTTTCCCAATGCTGAGAAGCTACGTTGCCAATGATATTGGTTGACCAACTTTGTCACTGCTTTGGCCGTGTATTGGCTACCACGGTCACTATGAAAAATACACGTTTCTGGCAAAGCCCACCTTTGGTGGGCTTGTTTAAGTGTCGCTAAGACTAAATCCGTGTCCATATGATTGGATATTTGATGAGCTAACACTAGGTTGCTGGTCAAATCCCTTATTTGGCAAATGTAAGCTTTTCCTTCTGATGTTGTCGTCTGTGTAATGTCACTTGATAAGGCTTCAAACGGCTTAAAAGATTGGTGTTTCACTAGATTGGGATAATCACCTTGACGAGCAAGGCGGCTATCGGTCAAACTCTTCGGATGACGACAACATAGCGTTGAATACAGACCGGCATCAGCCATCAGACGGGCAACTCGGTGATAGGAAGCTTTATTACCATTTTTACGCAATAAACCGCAGATGCGTTTGGGCCCGTAAGTGCCCTGTCCTTGATCAAAAAAGTGTTTGATTCGTTGACGATATTGCCTTTCTTTGGCGTTTCGCTTTGGCAAAGCTCTCCGCCAAGCATAATAACCACTCGTTGATACGTCTAACAAACGAGCCCACCTTACCACAGAAACAGAGGTTTCCCTCAACATAAAAGCATACTTATCGCTGGGGGTTACTTCTGGAGACTGGCAAAGTAGGCGGCGGCTTTTTTTAACATATCACGCTCCAATGCTAATTCGGCATTTTCACGTTTTAAGGCACGGTTCTCAGCTTCTAAAGAAGCAAACGGCGTTTGCTTTCCATCTTCGGTATATAGCTTCCGCCAACGATACAGGGCACTTTCAGGAACACCAAGTTCGGAGGCAATGATTTTAACTGGTTTGGAAGAGTTAAAACTCAAACGTACCGCATTTTTCTTAAAATCTTGGTCGTAGCGATTGCGTGAATAGGTCATTTTGAAGACTCCTTTCGGATAAATCAATTCTCTTATGTTTCTGTCCGAAATTCTAGTACAGACCCTGCATGGCTTGGGCAGTTTCCGCAAGATAGACTTGATGCGAGTGACGCTTCGAGTCGAGCTGAGTTACAGATCCACGCGTGATTTCTCGTGAGATTGTCGCTTTACTGCGATGAAGCTTCTGTGCAATCACGGTCGCGGTGTCACCAGCAGCCTGAAGGGCCTGAATTGTAGCACGGTCGCTAAAACTGAGTTGTTGGTAATGCTTGTGGGTGTTAGTCTGAGAGTGGGTCATGAAGATTCCTGCTTTCTTGTTTAGCTAGCACTAACAAGAATAGGTCTTCATGGCCTTTATGGTCTAGTCGTCAGGGTGTTGCACTTGAATTGTAAACTGGGGCAACTTCTTTTTTGACCACCGGCCGAATTCTTCGTCCATGATTCTTAAGGGCTCTAAAATATTTGGTACTGATGACCACTCGCTCACGCGATTGGTTGTTGGTACCTTTTTTGGTTTTTTGGTGTAAAAATAAAAAAGGACAGACCAGCTGCAACCAGTCTGCCCAAAATACCCTCGAAAGGATATCCCAACATGGATAACGATATCAGAATTTTAATTGGATTAACAGACTTAAATGTCGATTTTGATCCAAAAGCAGAACAACACTTCAATGAAACTAATCTCAACGGAACCACTACAATTACTTGGAATCTCCTTCTGACATACGCTACCAACTGCGAAAAATGCGGAACTCCGCTGGTTCACAATGGTACCAAAATGGTTACTCATCAAGGGCCACGTAGCGCATTCAAGTTTCAAAACTATAGAATCCGAAAGCAAAAATTTCTATGCAAGAAATGTGGACACACGTCCATTGCGCACCTCACTGACATTCAACCAAACAACCCTATCATCGATAAGGTTAAACAAACCGCAGCAATGGAACTAAGTGAAAACGTTAGTCAAAAGCACATCGCCTTAGATAACAACATATCAACGCAAACCGTAATGCGCGCAGCCGAAGGCTTATTCGTTTACAACAAAACAAATTTCCATTACCTGCCACAAAACATCGCGTTCGATGACTTCAAATCAGGCAAGTTCGCAACTAGCGGAATGAGCATGATTTTAATCGATTCTGTTAACCACCACATTCTAGATGTCATGAAGGAGCGCGGTGCTGGTCAGCTCCGTGCCTATTTCAATCAATACAGTCCAGCAGCTCGAGCTGCTGTTAAAACCATTACTGTAGATTTATTCACCCCTTACAGAGCTATGATTAAGGATTTATTTCCAAACGCAAACATCGTAGCCGACAGATTTCACGTTGTAACTCAAGCATACCGTGAACTAAACAAGGTTCGTATCAGTGTTATGAAACAATTCGGGTCAGACAGCAAAGAGTATCGCCAACTAAAGCGCTTCTGGAAACTACTTATGAAGCACGAAACTGCACTCGATTACACTAGCCGCAAAAATCGAATCAATTTTAAGCATGCCTATTTAACTGATAAAGAAGTTATCGACCGCCTACTGGCGCTCTCTGATGAACTGCGTGACGCATACGCTTTCTACCAAGGGATTCTTTACGCCATCGAAACTCGTGATGAAGCTGAACTTAAGTCTGTTCTATACCCCACAAAAAATGATGCCCAATACCGCTCATTGCCAAAGGCAATGAAGAAGGCTCGTCGCACTATCCGCAAGCACTTCGACGAAATAATAAACAGCTTTATCTATGGATTCTCAAACGGACCAATTGAAGGTTCAAACAATAAAATCAAAGCAATTAAGCGCACGGCATACGGGTTCCGTAGTTTCAAAAACTTTCGTCTACGTATTCTTATCTCATTCAAGAATATTTTCTACTCAATGAACTATAAGCAAAAGGCAGCTGATCTCAACAATGTGAAGTCAGCTGCCGAAGCAAGGTTCAAAATATTAAATTTTACCGGTCATCAGTACCATTTGACTTTGAACCGTTTTAAGTCGCTAGTATTCATGAAAAATCCCTCCGTAAATAGTTTTACTAAAATTTTATTAGGTTTGACTATAATGATTTTTTTGATTGTTGTCAACACCCCACAAGACCTTTAGAACAAGATTTGGTAACGCTTTACAAATTTATCACGTTATCGATTCAAATTCTTCTTATCGCCCGTTGTCGTTGTCAGTAGTCGTTGTCATTTAGTTAAAATTTAACTAAAATGACATATATAAATTTAATATTTTGTTTTATAATAATTGTAAGCGTTTTTTATGTAACTTTGAAAGGAGCTTCCTCATGCAAGCTAATCTTCAATGGTTAGATGACCCAGAAGTCTTCCGGGTCAACCAATTACCTGCACATAGTGATCACCATTATTATCACGACACAGCAGAATTCAAAACGGGTAGTCGCTTCATCAAGAGTCTCAATGGCGCTTGGCGTTTTAACTTCGCCAAGACACCGGCTGAACGCCCAGTTGATTTTTATCAACCCGATTTCGATGCAACCGACTTTGATACGATTCAAGTTCCCGGTCATATTGAACTAGCCGGCTATGGTCAAATTCAATACATTAACACGCTATACCCATGGGAAGGTAAAATTTACCGTCGCCCACCATATACCCTCAATCAAGATCAATTAACACCAGGCCTATTCAGCGACGCTGCGGACAACACCGTCGGCTCGTACCTCAAAACCTTCGATCTCGACGATGCTTTTAAAGGGCAACGTATTATCATTCAGTTCCAAGGGGTAGAAGAAGCCCTGTACGTCTGGTTAAATGGCCATTTTATTGGCTACGCTGAAGATAGTTTCACCCCTTCAGAATTTGATTTGACGCCGTATATTCAGGACCAAGGTAACGTTTTAGCGGTTCGGGTCTACAAACGCAGTACTGCTGCCTTTATTGAAGACCAAGATATGTTCCGTTTCTCTGGTATTTTCCGTGACGTCAATATACTGGCGGAGCCTGCTAGCCATATTACTGATTTGGACATCCGACCAGTTCCAAATGCCAATCTCAAAAGTGGTGAGCTCAACATCACTACTAAAGTAACCGGCGAACCAGCCACTTTAGCGCTGACCGTTAAAGACCATGACGGGCGAGTACTGACGAGTCAAACGCAAACCAGTAGTGGCAGTGTAACCTTTGATACTATGTTATTCGACCAACTGCACTTGTGGTCACCACAAACGCCGTATCTCTATCAATTGACAATTGAAGTTTATGATGCTGATCACCAACTCTTGGAAGTCGTCCCATATCAGTTTGGGTTCCGGACGGTCGAGCTGCGCGATGACAAAGTCATTTACGTCAACAATAAACGGTTGGTGATCAACGGGGTTAACCGGCACGAATGGAACGCCCACACCGGTCGCGTTATCAGTATGGCTGATATGCGCGCTGATATCCAAACCATGTTAGCTAACAATATCAATGCCGATCGGACCTGCCATTATCCTGATCAATTACCTTGGTATCAATTATGTGACGAGGCCGGTATCTACATAATGGCCGAAAACAACCTCGAATCGCACGGGTCATGGCAAAAGATGGGGGCTATCGAGCCTTCTTACAATGTTCCTGGCGATAATCCACACTGGTTAGCAGCGGTGATCGACCGGGCCCGTTCAAACTACGAATGGTTTAAAAACCACCCATCGATCATTTTTTGGTCACTTGGCAATGAATCGTATGCTGGCGAAGATATCGCGGCGATGCAGGCTTTTTATAAAGAACACGATGATTCACGACTCGTCCACTACGAAGGCGTTGTCTACACACCAGAATTAAAAGATCGCATTTCTGATGTTGAAAGTCGGATGTACGAAAAGCCCCAAAATATTGTAGCTTACTTGGAAGATAACCCAACCAAACCTTTCCTAGATTGTGAATATATGCATGACATGGGGAATTCTCTGGGCGGTATGCAATCATATAATGATTTGATCGACAAGTATCCAATGTATCAAGGTGGCTTTATTTGGGACTTTATTGATCAAGCACTCTTCGTTCATGACCCAATCACCGACCAAGACGTGCTCCGGTATGGCGGTGATTTCGACGACCGCCACTCCGATTATGAATTCTCCGGTGACGGCTTAATGTTTGCCGACCGGACACCAAAACCAGCAATGCAAGAGGTGAAATATTATTATGGCTTACACAAATAATCAACTACACGTTATTTACGGCGACGGGAGTTTAGGACTACAGGGGGCTAATTTCCACTACCTCTTTAGCTACGAACGTGGCGGACTTGAATCACTCGTCGTCAACGATAAAGAGTGGCTCTATCGTACACCCACGCCCATCTTTTGGCGGGCGACAACCGATAATGATCACGGTAGCGGCTTTTCAGTCAAATCCGCACAGTGGTACGCGGCCGATAAGTTCTCAACTTGTCAAGATATCGAATTGACGGTTGACGACCAACCAGTCACACCGTTACCAATCGCGCCACTCAATAACAAATACACGGATCACGAAATCGCCACGAAAGTCTCTCTGGCTTACCACTTCGTTACCACGACCGTTCCTAGTACCATCGTCACAGTGACTTATACGGTGACAGCAGACGGTCAGATCAATATCGCCACCCATTATAGCGGTCAGTCTGATTTGCCAGAGCTACCCGCATTTGGTCTGCGGTTTATCATGCCAACTACCGCGACCGGCTTCGACTATACCGGTTTGTCCGGTGAGACTTATCCTGACCGGCTGGCTGGCGCAACACACGGGCAATTCCACGTTGACAGTCTGCCAGTCACACCATACTTGGTCCCACAAGAATGCGGCATGCACATGCAAACTGAACAAGTGACAGTAACGCGATCAACAACACAAAATAACGCTGACCACGACAACACACCATTCAGTTTGACATTTAGCCAAGCCGATGCACCATTCGCCTTCAGCTGCCTTCCCTATACCGCTGCTGAACTAGAAAACGCAACACACATGGAAGAATTACCATTAGCACGGCGAACGGTCTTATCAATCTACGGTGCCGTTCGTGGGGTCGGTGGCATTGATAGTTGGGGAACGGACGTAGAAGCCCCATATCATATCCTCGCTGATCAAGACATTGACTTCAGCTTTAACATTCATTTCTAAAAATTAATTTGATTTCAAAAGAACGCTCCGGCAGGTTATTTGCCAGAGCGTTCTTTTAGATTAACGATGATTAAGTTTTAATATGTTTAATGGCTGAGCTTAGTCCTTATCCTTGAAGTAATGTACCTGCGCCGTAAAGTCACTAGTTTGAACGGGAGTCGTGTAGAGTCCTAGTTGCATCAATTCATCGCCACCGTACATTTTGTTTGTGTCGGTCTCAACGTAGGTCTGCTGAGGGTCTAATCCCGCTAACTTCGTAATATGCGGTTCTGGTTGAACTGCACCTAAAATAACGAAGGTGAACAGCAAAGCTTCTTTCTGATCCGGACTAACAAACATCCACGCGACCGTATTAGATTCAAACGGGCTCTCTAATCGATAAAAGGTCCCGTATTGAACTAACTCACGGTGCTGCTTATAGAAGGCAACCTGTCTTATAACGGCCTGCTTGTCCGCATCACTTAGTTGGGCCGCGTCCAGTTCATAGCCCAAGGTACCACTCATTGCCACAGCACCACGCATCTTCATCGACGTCGACCGTCCTAACAATTCATCCGGGCTCGTCCCAACATGGGCGGTAATTGCAGAAATTGGATAAACGAGTGAAGTCCCATATTGAATTTTGAGCCGTTCAATCGGGTCATTATTATCAGATGGCCAACTCTGTGGCATATAATACATTAAACCAGCATCGAAGCGGCCACCACCGCCAGAGCAGCCTTCAAATAAAATCTGTGGATAGCGTTTCGTTAAACGCTCCATCAAGTCATATACACCTAAGATAAAGCGGTGGCTAGTCTCACCTTCATGAGCTGAATCGCTATGTGGCGAATAGACTTCCGTTAAATTGCGGTTCATATCCCACTTGATATAATCAATGGGCACCTTATCAAGAACTGCGGTCATTTGTTCAAAAATATTGTCGACAACATCCGGTTGGCTGAAATCAAGCACGTATTCGTTCCGCGATAACGTTCGGCCACGATCTGGTACGCCTAACACCCAGTCAGGATGGGCCCGATAAAGTTCGAAATCGGCTGAAATATTTTCTGGCTCGAACCAAAGTCCGAACCGCATCCCTTTATCATGGGTCCGTTTACTAATATCCGCTAAGAACCTGTCTAGCATCTGCTGAATCTGGTAGAATTGTGGAAAACCGACTGAGGAGTTTGTCATGCCAGATTATTTAAGCAATATTTCTCGAGCGCAATTTGCGTTAATACAACCTGATTTAGAAAAATTCCGTAAGCATACAAGACCGCGTCGTTATGATCTTTATGACGTATTCAATGCCATCCTTTACTCGCTTACTACAGGGTGTCAATGGCGTGAATTACCGCACGATTTCCCGGAATGGCATACCGTCTACCGCTATTACGATATGTGGCGAGATAAACCAGACCCGACAGCTGATTCGCTATTAGAAAGGCTTTTAAAAAAACTGTCGTTTCCTATCGTTTTGCACAGGGCCGATCGGCCCGAACGTCGTTTGTGATTGTTGATGCTCAAAGTGTTAAAACCACTGATTTAACGAAAAATAGTGGCTACGATGGCGGCAAAAAGATTTCAGGGATTAAGCGTCACATGGCGGTTGATATTAACGGTTTACCACAAGCCATTCTCGTGACACGAGCTAATGTATCAGATCGTTCAGGTGCATTGGCTATGCTTAGTTTGGCTAGCCAAAATTTAGAGCTGGTTCAGCATGTCATGGTTGATGGTGGCTACACTGGCAATGACTTTGCGGATCAGGTGAAGCTCATTTTGAATGCTAAGACGATGGTAGCTAAACGCAACGAGTTGCATACGTTCACGGTGTTACCGCAACGATGGATCATTGAACGTTCATGGAGTTGGCTAGACAAATGTCGGCGACTTTGGAAAAACTGTGAACGCGCCCTTAACAGCAGTCTTCAAATGGTTGTATTGGCCTTCCTGAAGATAGTTCTTAAAAGATACTAGACGGGTTCTTACATTTGCCAAATAAGGGATTTGACCAGCAACTTAGTGTTAGCTCATCAAATATCCAATCATATGGACACGGATTTAGTCTTAGCGACACTTAAACAAGCCCACCAAAGGTGGGCTTTGCCAGAAACGTGTATTTTTCATAGTGACCGTGGTAGCCAATACACGGCCAAAGCAGTGACAAAGTTGGTCAACCAATATCATTGGCAACGTAGCTTCTCAGCATTGGGAAAACCGGGTGATAACGCTTGGAGCGAAAGCTTCTTTGCCATCATGAAGAAAGAGCTCATTTATCAGATACAATTTAAAGATATCAATGATCTGAGAGCGCAAGTCTTCGCTTACATCGAGACCTTTTACAACCGCGTAAGGGTACAAGCACGCTTAGACTATCTTGCACCAGTAGCATGGCTTTCCTTGTATGACCAAGCTTCACAAAAAGTCGCTTAGCAAACTATCCGAAAAAGTGTTGACTTCCCTCAATCAGATCTTTCATCAATTTACTACTGAAAAAGAGGTTTGGCCGTATTCAATTGATGAAAGCATTCTTGATATGACCCATACTTGGCGGCTGTTTGGCAATTCCGTTCGCGAAGTGGCACGCTTGATTCAAAAGACAGTTCGGCAAAAGCTAGGCTTGTATACCACCGTGGGAATTGGTGACAATCCGGTGCAAGCTAAATTAGCCTTAGACCTTTACGCTAAACATAATCATGAATTGATCGGTGAAATCCATTACGAAACTGTGCCAGATAAGATTTGGTCAATCAACGAATTAACGGATGTTTGGGGGATTGGCCCCCATATGGCTAAACGTTTGAACCGGCTTCAAATTCACAATATGTATGAGCTAGCCCATACCAACCCTTATTTACTCAAACAACAACTTGGCATCATTGGTAGCCAATTATTTGCTACGGCCTGGGGAATTGATCGCGCAAAAGTCACGGAACCAATTAAGGTTAAAGCAGCTAGCTTGGGTAATTCACAAGTGCTACCACGGGACTATTTTAACCAAGCCGAAATCGAAACGGTCATTAAAGAAATTGGGGAACAGGTGGCGGCGCGGCTTCGGCACCACCATAAACTAGCGGGGTGTCTATCGCTAAGAACCCGTCTAGTATCTTTTAAGAACTATCTTCAGGAAGGCCAATACAACCATTTGAAGACTGCTGTTAAGGGCGCGTTCACAGTTTTTCCAAAGTCGCCGACATTTGTCTAGCCAACTCCATGAACGTTCAATGATCCATCGTTGCGGTAACACCGTGAACGTATGCAACTCGTTGCGTTTAGCTACCATCGTCTTAGCATTCAAAATGAGCTTCACCTGATCCGCAAAGTCATTGCCAGTGTAGCCACCATCAACCATGACATGCTGAACCAGCTCTAAATTTTGGCTAGCCAAACTAAGCATAGCCAATGCACCTGAACGATCTGATACATTAGCTCGTGTCACGAGAATGGCTTGTGGTAAACCGTTAATATCAACCGCCATGTGACGCTTAATCCCTGAAATCTTTTTGCCGCCATCGTAGCCACTATTTTTCGTTAAATCAGTGGTTTTAACACTTTGAGCATCAACAATCACAAACGACGTTCGGGCCGATCGGCCCTGTGCAAAACGATAGGAAACGACAGTTTTTTTAAAAGCCTTTCTAATAGCGAATCAGCTGTCGGGTCTGGTTTATCTCGCCACATATCGTAATAGCGGTAGACGGTATGCCATTCCGGGAAATCGTGCGGTAATTCACGCCATTGACACCCTGTAGTAAGCGAGTAAAGGATGGCATTGAATACGTCATAAAGATCATAACGACGCGGTCTTGTATGCTTACGGAATTTTTCTAAATCAGGTTGTATTAACGCAAATTGCGCTCGAGAAATATTGCTTAAATAATCTGGCATGACAAACTCCTCAGTCGGTTTTCCACAATTCTACCAGATTCAGCAGATACTAGACAGGTTCTAAGATACCGTTCTCTTACAGATTCAAAATCATTGATGACCTTGTCGGTACCCACGCGCTCCAAATCTTCATCAAAGACTGAATAGAAGCCTTTACTGAAGGAATACCACCATTCGCATTTGCCATGTTAAGCATCTCCTAAAAAGCCATCACAGAACGCACACTCAAGCTGAAAATGGTCACTTTTTCCAATCTATACAAATCTAATAATAACAACGAACAACATGAAAACCAACCACACAAAGACAATGCTCAAAAGAGACGCAATCAGCCTGCAACGAGAGAAGGAGAACACTGCTTAACTAGATATATGTATTGGCGAATGAGACCATTTAATATGGCGCATAGCTCCATCAAAAATCCCAATAATCTGTAAGGTCATCTGAACCGACTCAGCTTGCGGCGAAGGTTGCTCTGGCTCACGCTGCACAGTCCCCTTCTCGCTCTGTACGTACTTTGCAATCATCCGCGCCGTTGCCAAATAAACGCCGCCATTGCGCCCCCGCACCCGGCGAATGCTCATCTGCGCTCGCTTAGCCAACGCGTTCAAGAGCCGCACTAAGGACTGCCGGCTGATGCCGAGCGCTTGCTGCAGCTGCAAATAAGTAAACCGCGCATGCCCAAGCACGCGGTCAGTCGACCGTTCAGCAAGCCGCAGCAGATCCTGGGCCCACTCCTGTTGATGGGAATACTGCCGCTGGGCACGTGGCTTACGAAAATGCGACCACGCCTGTGCCCCGCTCTTAATCACGGTGCCAGGCACATAGCGCTCGCACAATTCCCGCACATAGCTCATGTTCGCACCTTGATACCGTCCAGAATAGGCTGACCGCACGATGGCTCGCACTTCACTGTCGCGCAGCGGCTGCCGCTGAAAACTTGACCACTGATCAGCATAGTCGAATGCTTCCGCTTCAGATACGCCAGAAGCGTACTGGGCCAGGCATAGCGTCAAAAGCGTATTGTTGCGCCCGTAACCGCTCCCCTGCGCGCATGGCACCTGGGCCTGAGTCAGTGCCTCAAACCATTGTGTATGTACCTGATCACTCACTAGCTTCGTTGGCTTAGTCTGCTGTTGCCCCTCAACGGACATCGACCAGGCCTGCAGCACAGCAAACGCTGGCCGGGCATCCTCATCGACTTCGACCAGGTTGTCACTCAATGGTAGCCGAAAGAAGCCAAAATCATTGGCTCCGGTATCAGTATAAGGATTCTGGGCCGCCACTGCTGCGCGAATCGCCTGTGAGACGTGTTTTGCCGATGCCAGTGCCGGGTAGCGACCATCTCCACTGCGACGGATCCAAACCGGCGCCGCCATCACGTAGTACGCCTGATAACCATGTGGGGTCGACAAAATGTAGGTCGGCTCAAACAACACCGCACCATGCCGAATGGTAAAGCAGCTGCTATCAAAATCAGCGTAATCAGGCTTTTCACCGGCGGGATAATCAACATCAACGACAAATGTGGTAATTGCCTTGAGATTCTTTTCCACGTGCCCACGAATGGTGCCAAACTTCGCCCCTCGCCGCTCGTAAGTACCATAGCGAAAAACATTAGGCGTCCAGTGTGAAGCGCCATCGGCATCCAGTACGGCCTCCTGCGAGGTCATCACGACCCCTTGCGCCGCTCGCAGCAAGTCCTTACTCCAGCACACAAAAACCGCCCCGCTTTTGCGGGCCATACCATCTGGCACCAACGCTGAACGCTTGTAGCGTCGGGTAGATAAGGTTTCGCCTAGAATTGTCTTGATTGCATCGGCTGCATCCGTCTTGCGCATCCTACTCGCTCCCGTTGTTGAGATACAACAAAGGCCCAGTACCGCTTTTGCGTATACTGGGCCCTTGGGCGAAGAGTGTACGCAAAAAACAGAAAACAC